>NZ_QRXT01000029.1:0-513 GCF_003460065.1 Ruminococcus sp. AF17-22AC | reverse complement strand
GTATTCTGCCCGGGAGCAGATTGAATTTATTGAAAAACCTAAACGACTGTATTTTGAAACCTTTCAGGGCAGAGAAGCGAGCTGCATTCTGCCGGTTCAGGAAGGGAAAAATGGTCTTACCGGAAAAGGAGTACTGGTCGGCATTGTGGATGCGGGAGTGAATTTTTTTCATCCGGATTTTCGAAACGAGGATGGAAGCAGCAGGATACTATATCTGTGGGATCAGAGCATACCCGGAAATCCTCCGAAAGGCTACACAAAAGGAACGGAATATACGAAAGAAGAAATTGATAAGGCGCTTGCACTTGGGGAAACCGAAGGCAGGCGCCTTATTCCATCCAGAGATGTCAGTGGACATGGAACGGCAGTGCTCGGAATTGCGGCGGGAAATGGGACGGTATCGGAGGGCGTGAACCGCGGGGTAGCCTATGAAAGTGATCTGCTTGTTGTAAAGATGGGGAATGCAGGAGAAAATTCTTTTCCGCGGACGACGGAGCTGATGGAAGGGATTGA
>NZ_QRXT01000028.1:0-533 GCF_003460065.1 Ruminococcus sp. AF17-22AC | reverse complement strand
GTAGGCAGGGGCGTAACTTCCGTATACACACATTACAATGATGAACTGCCGTTCTATGGAATGACAGGGGTAGAGACAGTAAGCTTCCTCGGAGAAACACCGCCATCTGCAAGCTATTCCTGGAATAATAATATTTTTGACGGCATGGCAGGTCTTAAAACTGTTTATGTGCCAAAGGGAGCTTATAAAGCATACAGTGACGCTTACAGGGAAAACCTTCCGGAGACAGTGCGTATCAAGGAAACGGGCGGTGATGATTTCATTGTTGTGGATGGAGAGGTGACCGGCTATACAGGTGACAGCACAGAGGTGACAATACCGGAGGGCATAACAAAGATCGGAACTTCTGCATTTAAAAAGTCGCAGATACAGAAAATCACGATTCCAGCGGAAGTGACAGAAATCGGAGAAAATGCATTTCAGGGCAGTACTGCACTGCAGGAAGTCGTATTTTCAGGAAAAAACAATGTTGCCGAGATCGGAAGCTACGCGTTTAGTGGATGTGGTGAGCTTACGGGCTTCAGCTTCGGAGA
>NZ_QRXT01000027.1:0-549 GCF_003460065.1 Ruminococcus sp. AF17-22AC | reverse complement strand
GAACCACCGACCTCACGCTTATCAGGCGTGCGCTCTAACCAGCTGAGCTATAAGCCCATTTTTGAAATCTTTCGATTCCATCCGGATTTGCCTCATGCAGTCTTCCCTGAGCCCTCGGAACAAGTTCCTCGGTCACGGGAATCCTCATATGCGTCCACATCTGCTTCTATATCCGGAAGCAAGCTTCCTCCTATATCAGCATCTTTTGTCCGCGCATTCGGAAAATCCTGCGTGGAGATGAAGAGATTCGAACTCTCGACCCCCTGCTTGCAAGGCAGGTGCTCTCCCAACTGAGCTACATCCCCATTTAATCTGGCATCCACCTGCTCTCCCACACCGTCTCCAGTGCAGTACCATCGGCCGCTTGCGTCTTAACCGTCGTGTTCGGGATGGGAACGGGTGTTTCCCACAAGCGCATCGATACCAGAAATGTTGTTATTCAATTTGCCTTGATAACTCAACAGTAAAACACATTCAATACTCTACTTTTTCTTCCTTAGAAAGGAGGTGATCCAGCCGCACCTTCCGATACGGCTACCTTGTTACGAC
>NZ_QRXT01000026.1:0-663 GCF_003460065.1 Ruminococcus sp. AF17-22AC | reverse complement strand
ACCCCGGACAACTTGATTAAAAGTCAAGTGCTCTACCAACTGAGCTAATATCCCATATTCAGTTTGATTACCTTATATTATATTTAATCTTACAAGGTAAATGCCCAGGCTTTTTCAACCAGCATACACCATGTTTTACAAGGTAAATGCCCAGAGCCGGAATCGAACCAGCGACACGAGGATTTTCAGTCCTCTGCTCTACCAACTGAGCTATCTGGGCATAATAGCGGGAACAGGATTTGAACCTGTGACCTTCGGGTTATGAGCCCGACGAGCTTCCAGACTGCTCCACCCCGCGATAATTATGAAATTTGAAGCCGATGATCGGACTCGAACCGATAACCTGCTGATTACAAATCAGCTGCTCTGCCAATTGAGCCACATCGGCTTAGCCAATTAGGCTTAGTGGGTGGAGAAGGATTCGAACCTTCGAAGGCGGTGCCAACAGATTTACAGTCTGCCCCCTTTGGCCACTCGGGAATCCACCCGGATTATATGGGACCTATAGGGCTCGAACCTATGACCCTCTGCTTGTAAGGCAGATGCTCTCCCAGCTGAGCTAAGATCCCACATATTCAATTAATGTACACACCTTTCGGTATGCAACGACCCAGATGAGACTCGAACTCACGACCTCCGCCGTGACAGGGCGGCGCTCTAACC
>NZ_QRXT01000025.1:0-1583 GCF_003460065.1 Ruminococcus sp. AF17-22AC | reverse complement strand
GAGGTGACAAACTATAAATAGTCAATAGTTTTTGGAAGAAAAATTATGATTAAAAAAGGGTAACCTTAATAAACCATCTAAATACAGCGTATTTTAGATGACAGTCACATTCTAAGAAAAGTAAGTATTAACGAAGCTTCTGAACGCAGAAATCGGTATTTTGCCTCTCCAATGCATAGATAACACGAATCAGCTTCTTGGCAACGTGAGTGATTGCAACTCTGTGTGGTTTGCCTTCTGCACGTTTCTTAGCATAATAAGTTGCAAATGTCATATCGAAACGGATTAAAGGAAGACAACAATTAATCAAGGCATAACGTAACTGTGAAGAACCTCGCTTTACCATTCGACCACCATGAGATTCTGTACCAGATTCATTGATTCCGGGTTCGATTCCTGCAAATGCGAGCATCTGACCAGGATTATCGAAGTTTGATATATCCCCGTATTCAGAATAGATGATTGCGGCAGAAATTGAGCCAATACCAGGAACAGATAAGTAATGAGGATGGACTTCTTCGATGAGAAGATTGATTTCTTTTTCAAGAGTGTTAATCTCTGTTACAAGAGTTTTATACAAAGTAAGCAGACTGTTCAATTCAACATCAAAGATAGAATTGTTTACACCTACTGTATTAGCTGCAAGCTCTTTCAAAGCAATGAATTGTTGAGGAGAAAACTTACCTCTAGATATGGATCGAAGTTTCTCATAAGAAACAGAATTCATGCGAGCCATCTTTTCAGCAGAGCCATAATTCTCTAGTAGATATAGAGCGGTTTTAGATAAACGTTCATTAAAGAATGGCTTGAATTCAGGAAATGTGTGATCTAACACATTTGTTATCTTAACAAGATAAAAAGAACGCTGTCGAATTAGTCTGTCACGCAAACGAGTTAATGACTTTAAGGAATAAGCGTGGTAAAATCCTTTTGAATGGGGTTTGTACTCAACAGTCATTAACCAACGAGCTATTGATTCGCAGTCAACAGAATCGGTTTTGGTACGCCTTAAAGTTGTAGACTTTTTGTATTCCTTGATTAAAACTGGATTAACTTCCATGAAGCTGTGGTGGGCATTTTCAAGGAAGAGTTCAAGATTGAGGGCATAATGGGCTGTTGATTCAAACCCTATTCTTATATCCTCAGGACTGGAGAGAGAATTAAAAGTGGTAATCAGTTCTTCAAAGCCAACTTTATCATTTTTGATAGAGAACTTTGAAATAACTTTTTGATCGGTTGCAGAAATAATGCAACAATCGTGTTTGTACTTGGAAATATCAATTCCAACAAAGTACAGAGACATAGATAAAACCTCCTAAATAATAGAATAAGCACTGCTGTCTTCCACAGAGAATTCGGCTGTGTAATCACGTAAATAGAAACGTCAAGCGTTAACAAACTAATTAACAGTAATAGACGAAAAGCTGTGGTCTGAGTCACCTCCGAACAGTCAAAGCTGTAATGATATAGGTACAGATCCACAGTGCTTTAAGTATTATAATGGAGTATTCAATAAAACCCAAGAAATGGGAGAAAGGAGAATAATCCATTAACCTCATAAGAGGATAACTGGATTATACGTG
>NZ_QRXT01000024.1:0-1728 GCF_003460065.1 Ruminococcus sp. AF17-22AC | reverse complement strand
TGGTTGAATGAAAAAGTAACTTCCACCATATATTGGCACAGGTAAAATAAGACCTTTTTGCAGGACTAACATCCATATAGTTCTGGATTATTCGTAAAAATTAACATATAATAAGGGCAGAAAACAAAGCTTTTTCTGGAAGATGGGCATGATTTTGGGACCACTGAAAGTACTTTTGAAAAAGTAACTTCCACCGGCCTGATTATGAAACCAGCACCGGAAATGGATCTTGCAGTTACTTTTTCAAGAGTGATGGCTTAAGGATCACCTGGTTGGCGGGAATCCTTTCCAGCTGGCAGAGGTCCAGCAGTTTTCTGTCTATCAGCAGCAGAGCCAGTTCAAACGGGGTGCAGCCGTTTAAACTGGCTCTTGCTACGCTATTGATGTGGTTGGTGATCAGAGTTACCTGCTCCTGGTCCAAGCCTGCGAATGTCGTACCTTTGGGGATAATATAACGGATGAATTCATGATTTTTTTCCAGACGTCCCTTCTGCCAGGAAGCCATGGGATCGCAGTAAAAGACACGGGATAGAAGTTCACCTTCAGGTCGTTCAAAAATAGCTGGATCTTTGAATGAGGCACCATTGTCTGTAAGAATGACCGGAAAGAGTTTTCGATATAGCTCTGCTCCCAGATGGGTATATATTCGCTGAAACACATCTTGTACGTTGTCCTTCCTGTCAGCCTCCATAAGAAAAATAAGCATAAGGCTACAATTACGGAAAAGCATGGTCAACAGTACTTGTTCTGATTTTCCCCCGGCACCTTCCACCACATCTAATTCCACCACATTTGTATCTGGAAACTTTTCCAGATATCTCTCAAAATCCTGATAGGATCTGTCTTTTCTATATCCAGTGTTGTCAGGTTCTCTGCGGACCTGCCGACGTTTTTTGTAGCGGACCTTCCGGGGAAGGTCGAGGTTGATTGCAGTGAAGTATCCCTGGTCTATATAGTTGTAGAGGGTCCTTATAGAACAAGGGACGGATTCCTGATTAGAAGCAAAGATATGGGACAAAGGCTGTCCCTGCAGAAGCAGAGGGGAAACCAGACGGTCCAGCTGTTCCAGGGACTCAGGAGTCTGGTTAATCCCAGACCGTGAAGAAGATTTTGTTTCACTGTAAATATCATTGGCATAATTGGCCCTGTAGAAATAGAAGTCGTGGGAACAGTTGCGTATCTGAGGGCAGTCATTACACACGTAGGGGGGCTTTTTTAACTTTTCGCAGAGTCTGGGAGTAAAGTCAGGACAATACATGGAACAGCGCTTAGGGCGGCATTTCCAGCATAAGGAATTACAAGTCTGATTTCCGCAGATATGCTGCTTTACACAGTTCTGAAAATGCTCGCATTCTGAGCGCTTCCGCTGGGTTTCGTTTTGAAAATGAGGAACCCGGAAAAGGTGACGCCGAATCTCCTTGGAAATGGTAGAAGAATCCTTGTTGATTCTGCAGGCAATCTGCGTGAAATTTTCCCCACGGCTGATACCATGTTCAATGGCAGCACGATCAGCAAGGGTAAGGTGTTTTTTGTTTCCAGTAGCTTTAGTAGACATAAATGAATCCTCCTATACAATAAAAATATTCCATTTCCGGTAGTTGGAGGATATGACCAGGGAGGAGCCCTGGTATTTCTTATAGAATAAACGATTGCAAGACTAACTTCCACCCCCAGTTCCTAATGTAGAGCAAAACAGACTAAAGGTGGAAGTTAGTTTTTCATTTAAGG
>NZ_QRXT01000023.1:0-2566 GCF_003460065.1 Ruminococcus sp. AF17-22AC | reverse complement strand
TTCAAGTTGAACAAAATCGCTGCGCGATGGCCTGCCAAGGCTGTGGCGCAGCTTTCTTTTTCTCAATAATAAAATAGGCAATGGCAATTCTTACCAGTATTTGATATTGTAAAGTTACCACACAAAACAATTCAATACAGAAAGACACCACTGCCTATGAAAAGAATACCATTTGACCGCTTTTCTGACAAGCGGTTTTATTATGCTAATGCACCGCCATGTAAGCAGTTTTTTTCATTAACTACTGATTTTACATGGAGGATTTTATTATGTACGAAGAAATTTTTAATCAGATTCGATCTGCTGCGAATAAACGGAATCTCAAGGATTCCACGATTCATGCATACTGTACCAGTGTTGCTCATTTTTTGAACCACACAGCCAAGGATATAGATGCATTGACAACTGACGATGTTGATATATTCCTAACTGAAAAGAAACTTTCCGGGATTTCACCGGAAACATACAATCACTACCATTCAGGAATCCGCTTCTTTTACAAAAAAATATTGAAGAAGAATTGGGATGATGATGACATACCTCGTATGAAAAGGGACAGGAAGTTACCAACGGTGCTTACAAAAACAGAAATATCAGCTATTCTTGATGCTACGCCAAATCTGAAGCACAAAGCTATGATTGCTACTATGTATTCAGGCGGACTTCGTGTTTCAGAAGTCACACATCTTCATTATGATGATATTTCACGCACGAACAAAACCATACACATCCGTGATGGGAAAAGTCGCTCTGATCGTTATACTTTGCTTGCAGACCGAACGCTCGAGATATTGACAGAATACTGGTTTCAATGTGGCAGACCAAGGGGGATTTTGTTCCCAAGTTCATGGACTGGGGATTATCTTACAAAAGATAGTGTCATTCAGTTTTTTCGTGAAAGTGCCAAAAGAGCAGGCATTCAGAAACACGTCTCCACGCATTGTTTACGTCACAGCTTTGCAAGTCATCTGTTTGAATCCGGCTGTGATGTAAAATATATTCAAGCGCTTCTGGGACATCGTGATCCAAAATCAACAGAGGTTTATCTGCATGTAAGCAATAAAACTCTGCTTGGAATTAGGAGTCCATTTGATGAGATGGGCGGTGAATGATTATGGAGAAATCATGTACGATACAAGATGTATTTGAACGGTTTTATCCTTCTTATGAAAAGAGGAATAGCCCTCCTGCTCATCATAGAAAAACAGCTTATCATATCATGAACTGTAAAACAGGCGCTTTTGGTGTAAACATCAGTGTTTGTGAGGACTGCGGATGTATCAGCATTCATAATAACTCCTGCAGAAGCAGATGCTGTCCCATGTGCCAGGAGTTTCCGAAAGAGAAATGGATTGATGCACAAAAAGAGAACGTACTTGATGCACCCTATTATCATGTAGTATTCACAGTTCCTGAGGAATTGAATTCCATCATTTACAGCAACCAGAAGCTGTTGTATGATGCACTGTATCATGCTGCCTCAGCAACCTTGAACGAATTGGCAAAAGACGTAAAGTATCTAGGAGCTAATATAGGGTATATCTGCATTCTTCATACCTGGGGTTCTGCAATGAATTATCATCCTCATATTCATACCATTGTTCTTGGAGGTGGGCTTGATGATGTAAACAAATGGAAAGATACAGGTGGAAAATTTTTTCTCCCATATGGTGTTATCTCGAAAGTGTTCCGTGGAAAATATCTGGATGAGTTAAAAAGCCTGTGGAATGATTCTAAGCTTAAATTTCATGGTACAGCAGAGAAATATCAGAACAGCTATCGTTTTAAAGAACTTCTTGATAAGTGTTATGAAAAGAACTGGGTCACTTACTGTAAAGAAACTTTCAATGGTGCACAGTCGGTTATCAATTATCTTGGAAAATATACCCACAGGATAGCAATCAGTAATCATCGAATCAAATCCATGACAGATACGACAGTTACATATATAGTAAAAGATTATAAAAACGAAGGCTGCTGGAAAGAGAAAACAATTTCAGGAGAAGAATTCATCCATCGATTCATGATGCATGTTCCTCCCAAACGATTTGTCAGAATCCGGCACTATGGTCTGCTATCATGTAGAAACAAGAGAAAAAAGATAACTCACTGCAGAAACCTGCTTGGATGTAAGAAATACATTTCTACATTAAAAAATCTAAATGCAGTAGAAATGATAAAGGTTTTGTATAACATCGATGTATGCAAATGTTCTTCTTGCGGAGGGAATATGGTATCACCCTGCAAAGATAAATACAGTTCTTCTTTTCGTGCACATATGAGATGTTAAGATCTACAATTGCATAGAATAAATGACTTCCGCATAGGAGGTTTGTTTGTCATGCCTGAAATTGATTTCTTGAATAAAAAACTTTTACCAAAACATCCGGTATGATAAACTTAAGGAAAAGAGCAACGATTGAATCCCCATAGTTATCGGCTAAAGGGACGCGACTTTGTTCACCAAGGTAAAATCGAAATTGATGTAAACGAAAGGGCAGTTTTTATCAGAACTCAAGGCTGCTTTTTCGTTTACACCAACTCCGATTGTTTCCTTAACAGTTTG
>NZ_QRXT01000022.1:0-8803 GCF_003460065.1 Ruminococcus sp. AF17-22AC | reverse complement strand
AATGAGACATCGGGGATTCGAACCCGATTACACACTTGAAACCCTTGAAAAGAAAGGAGCTTTCCGTGTCGCTTATATAAGTGTAACAAAAAGTGTAACACATCAAGCAATCCCAAAAGAACATTATCTACTATACTTGTCAAAAATATTTTACAGGAAATATACAAATAATGCAAGAATAGATTTTTGTTTTTTAATGAAATGGAGAAACGCTCTGTCGTTTACAACAGAGGAATGATTTTGCTTGACTACCCTCAACTGCATCCGGTCAGCCTGTCAAGCCCGAAGTCGCAAGGCGATGCGAAGCAGGTTTGACTGGTTGAGCGAATGCAGTAAAATAAGCCGCAACAAAATCAATCAGTAATATAAAAATCCCGCCATCATAAGGATGACGGGACATTTTTTATAAAAGGAATTATTGCCCCCTTTGTAGCTTTTACATTCAGCTTCGCAGATGAACCGACATAAACGTTCTTATTAGAGGCTTTCAATGTCAGTTTATTGGTTGCCGCCTGTACAGTGGAAACCATACTCACAGGTTCAAAAGAACCAAAAGAGCTGGAAATAACAAATCCAACAATTAACAAAAGGGCAAAGATTTTTTTGAATTTCTTTTTCATATAAGTCTTCCTCTTAAAGTTTATTTCTTAATAGCTCCACAACTACATTTGTAAATAACCTTTTCAGGAGTATCTACAACTGTCTCAGTATAGGCTTTCTTATCGACTACCCAAGTACGTTCACCTTCATAATGTCCCTCTTCCGGTACATCCTTATAAGTAGCATCAATATGTTTCAGTTCATAAGAGATACTATTGCTTTCTTTATGACTATTAAAATCATCCTGAGATTCGAAAGTTTCACCGCAAGAACAGGTAACTACATACTGGTCCTCGAGAACTTCATCCCATGCTTCCTGAGCTGGAGTATCAACTACTTTTACAGTTTCAGTATGTGGTTCGAGATGAGTTGAAGAATGTAATGGAATTTCTTTATCTACCCTAGCCTGAGCTTCATCTACAGACATACCTTGAGATATATACTCATCCATTTTTTCTCCTTGCATATTAACAAACTTATTCTGATGTGATACAATCTCACTATCATCAGGAGTTGTAAAACCACAAACATTACATACGTGCCAGTAATTAGTTACAGTCTCCTGATGAGACACCTCCTCAACAGCATCATGATGGATAACCTTATTTACTTTAGAAGCAATAACATGCTGAGCGTTAACCTCATCTACATGAGCCTTAGCAGGTTCCTCAGTTTCAAACTCAGTACCATCAGTACATACATAAGCATCATGTTCCGGTACGTCTACAACTGTAGTAGCTTCCTTGTCAACTACCCAAGTAGGCTCTACCCAATGACCTTCTTCCTTATGTTCAACAATATGAGTCTTAGCTGGAATAACAGTTTTCTTATAAGAATGTTTATGAGATGGCTTAGTAACCTTAACAGTTACAGTACGAGAAGCCTTATTGTAAGTGCCATTACCCTTTGTGTAAACAGTAATCTTAGCAGTTCCAGTCTTCTTACCAACTACAACACCCCTAGAGTTTACAGTAGCAACTCTAGTATTAGAAGATTTAAACCTAAGACCTGTCCTAGCCTTAGCACCAAGAGAAGCAGACTTACCAACATTAACGGTAACGTTCCTAGCACTAACTTTCTGATTTCTCTTTACAACCTTTACAGTTACGGTCTTAGTAGCTGATTTATAACCTTTCTTAGATACAGTCACACGAACTTTTCCAGTTCCAGCTTTTCTACCTTTTACATTCCCTTTTGAATCAATAGAAACGTAAGAATTTAAAGATTTATAGCTGATCTTTGAACCCTTAGGAGCTTTGACACTGATCTTTTTACCAGAACCAACATACACTGAACCGCAAGATGCCTTTACCGACATATTTTTTGAAGCGGCTTCAACTGTTACTGTTGTTCCAATAGGTGCAACTGCACCAGCAGACCCGGAAAACACCAGTCCCAGTGAAAGTGTCACTACTGCGATTCCTTTTGTGATTTTCTTCTTAAACATGGATTCTCCTCCTTTTGCATATAGAATTTTCTGCATAACCCCATTATAACCGTTATATTTTTGTGTGCAACCTTTATATAGAAAAAACGCTTATTTCAAAGGTATAATCTTGGTGTGAGTATGAGGTTATCTGCATAATAATAGCCATTTATGGCTAATTTTATTATAGTCCGTTTACGGGTATCATGCAAGCATAAGGAGTGAGCTTTCATGATTTCGTACGAACCATTCTGGAATACATTAAAATTAAAGAATATCAGCCAATATCAGTTGATTCATAAATACAATATCTCAGCCGGACAGCTTTCCCGGATGCGAAGCAATTCGAATATATCGACACACACGATCAATGCCCTATGCGAGATACTCGACTGTAAAGTGCAGGATATACTTATATATAAGAAGTAGCCCTCAATTTTGAGAGCTACTTTTTTTCTACTCTTCTATATCATACTCGCGGGGAAGTGTTGCATACATTTGACACAATAAGGATTCCCCTAATTGAATGTTATACAAATCCTCTATCAGCATATCAATCGCCTCTTGCTTCTCATTTGATGCATTGGTATTTCGAGGCTTTAACATCTGATACTTCCCTGAATAAGTAAGTACTGCCCATTGTTCAATAAGAACTGGCTGGTCTTGGAGTAGTTTTCCATTTTTTTGTAAGTATTTTTCAAAAAACTCTAAACACAATTTCGCATTCCATGTTTCATCAAAATTTTCAGTTACTAATTCCCAAAACTCATCATTCTGCACGAATTTATCATAATAAAGTTCGTTAATCTCCCATACTTTGCCAATTCCAGTTGTGAGTAAATCAATATCACACAGTAAATCAGAACATATTGTATTTATAATGGATTGGGACAACTCGTTATCTGGATTCAAGGTACGATTTTTTTTGTAAGAATCAATTTTCTTTTCGAAAAAATGCTCTTCATATTCAATATCATTCCATAGAGAAGTATTATCAACAAACTGGTTATATTTGCTAAACAATGCCTTACCGATCTTACTTAGTGTAAACTGAGAATTCGTATACTTATTTGCAAGTAAGAAACGATTCAAGTTGTATCCGAAAAATTCTTCATTTCCTTTATTAAGTTTTAAAATGATACGATCTACGCAGGCTTTATAGTTAGATTTTAATGATTCATATTTCTTTTGAATTTCTTTTTTTTCTCCAAAATCAACAATTCTGGAAAAATCTCTAACTTCTTTCTCTGTTCCGATCATATAGAATTTATCAAAATCCATATTTGTCTCCTTTTATCAAATGAAACTTTCTTGCTTTAAAGCGAGAAATTTTTCGACACATTCGTTAAGATAGTGTATCTATTGAAAAGCTGGTAGACTGAATTTAGAAACAAGAAAACAAAGCACTTCGGAAAGGAGCAACACATGAAGCGAAATCGTCCACCGCCTACGGAAAGCATTTGAAATTGAGCCGCTTCCTGCGGCAACAGAACGCGGCTCACGGGGAAATCCCCATGTAACTTTAGAACAATTTTATTATAACATACGGAGGTTGAATTATGAACCGCATTAAGTTAAATTCCTCGATTTGCCAGATTCCTCTGCCAATCGAGAACAGCTCTCGTGTACATGATGCAGTTATGATGCTCGTGCAGATCAGACCAGTTTGGATTTATAACGACGGGGAGAGGACAGATGAAGTCGGAAGTTATGTATATGACTGTGTAGACTTGTTTTCTTTTGAGCGGATCGCAATCAAGGTGGAGGAAGAAAAGCCACTCATCGCCCCGGATGAACTTCTTGAACGTAGGGAAGCCGGCGAGAAATTTTATGTAGAGATTATCGAAGGCACTGTCACGGCTTACTATGCTGAAAGGACGAATTCAATAGAAGACTCCTTCAAAGCAAAGGCGATGAAATTTGTTACCAATTATGATGGCATTTAAGTGAAAGGAGGCGGGGAGCTGACAGCTCCCCAAACAAAGAAATGGCATATTACATTTTTTTAATTATAGTATGTGCTTTTGCTTCCGTCGGTCTTTTGACGGTTGGCGGGTATAGTTTTTACAAAAGAAAGAACCTGAAATCCTTAGAGCAGGGAATCGCTCATTTTGAGTACTGGATTATTGAAGGAATAAAAAAAATCGGTTCCGCGTTGTTCTGGTGGGTGATGGAAGAAACCGGACATACGAAACCTGAGAAGATCATTAATCAGGGGCTGTACTTGACAGGTGAAGACTTGAACAACTTGAAAAACCGACTCGGTAAAGAACTTCTGGAATTACCAGTTTTTGAAGCTTATTCGCAGGAAAATGATTGCATTTTTATCAGCTTTACAGCCGTTGGATTAAAGGAAAAATACCAGTCGATCGAATCCGAACAGCTTCTTAAATTGATCGAGCACTGTGTCCGTTCCTTTTATCAGGACACCCGACAGCAGAGCGTTTTTGTAAAAGTTCTTGTCGCTGCTCCTACCCGGATTCAGTTTGCGATTCCGCTATCGGGTCTGGGATTTAAGTATTTGGATTCACAGGAGCAGATACAGGCATCATTGACAGACAATACAGCACCGGATGAAATCGAACCCTTAGAAGAGGAATTTCATATCTTCGATGATGAGGACAAGGAATGAAGCTCGGTTATCTGATGGAAGAGTATCAGAACGCGGGTATTAAAGTTCCTTTGAATATTCAGCTGGAAAAAAAGACTTCTTCTGTTCTGATTGCTGGGAAGTCCGGCTCAGGTAAGAGCCTGTCTGCCCGCTGGTACATAGGAAATTTACTGACAACGGGAGAAAGTGCTGTATATATCGCCGACTACAAGGGGGGAGAGGAATATGAATCATTTGAAGGTTCATCGTCTTATGCTTCTGGTAGCGATGCAGTCACAATGATTCAGGATTTTTATGACTTCTTTGTTTTCATCAGGGAAAACAAGGTGAAATTGGAGACTCATTACACCCTGTTTGTGGAGGAATGGTTCGGCCTCCTGACCTATGCAGAAACGCAGTCAAAAAAGCTGAAAGCAGAATTGCAGGCAAAGATCGGAGAACTTCTTGCAGTCTCCCGCGGGCTGAATATGGGCGTATTCATCTGTGTCCAGCGAGCCGATGCACATCTCTTCGATTCTGGTTCAAGAGAACAATTCCAGTGTGTGCTTTCCTTTGGAAGATGCTCCGCTGAACAGTTTCGGATGCTGGGCTTTTCCGGTGAACTGGAAGAAAACCCGACCAGTGGCTACAAGCCGGGACAGGCTCTTGTCCTGATTGATGGACAGGAAAGTGTACAGGAAATCATTGTGCCACAGATCAGTAACCCGGCTGTACTCGAGCGAGAAATTCGGAATCGATTAGATCGTCAGCCCGGACTTGCCGCTCTGATCTCTGGGACAGCCGAAGGCTGGAACAGAGGGCAGACGGTGAGGACGGAATGACCGTTCACCGGGCGGTTAGTATTACCGCCCGGTGAACAAACAAAGAAAAAATGTCAAAAAGCCCAGCAAAATCAAGGGTTTCGAGACATAAAATTACTGTTCGTTATCAATAAACAGAGCGAACAAATAAAAAGTGAGGACAGTATAATGAAGAATGAAAAAATTTTCCCACCACTGGTGGAAGACAAGAAAGCAGAAGAAATCCAGATTTCTGCTATCGAAAATACAATAGAAAACAAACTGAACATTCAGCGGAATGCTTACCAGCTTACCATCAACAACCCGCTTACTGAGGGGCTTGACCATACAAAAATCAAAGAGATTTTGACTCTCAATTTTTCAACACTGGTATACTTCTGCCTTGCTGATGAAATCGCAGAAACAGGAACACCGCACACACATTTGTATGTAGTCTTCCGATCAAGAGTACGTTGGAGCACGGTCAAGAAACATTTTCCGACAGCCCATATTGAAGTAGCACGGGGCACTGTCCTGAGTAACGTGGAATACATCCAGAAATCCGGAAAGTGGAAGGATTCGGAAAAATCAGAAACAAGTGTACGGGGCACTTTTGAAGAATGGGGCACGAGACCAAAACAGAGAGGGAAAAATGCCGCGATGCAGGAACTGTATGAGTTGGTGTGTGCCGGATATAGTAATGCAGAGATTTTGGCTATCAACAACGATTATATCTTGAATCTGGACAAGCTCGACCGCATACGGCTGACCGTTATCGAAGACCGTTATAAAGCTCATCGAAGATTAAATCTGAGAGTCATTTACTTTTTCGGAAAAACAGGGCTTGGAAAAACCAGATATGTTCTGGACACCCACGGGGACGCTAATGTCTATAAAATTTCAGATTATTTGCATCCATTTGACAGGTATAAATATCAGACCATATTGTGCTTTGAAGAATATCGAAGTCAGTTGCCGATCTCAGATATGTTGCAGTTTTTGGACATCTATCCGATTGACCTTCCAGCACGATATGCGAATAAATTTATGTGTGCAGAGACAATCTATCTCTTATCCAATGAACCGCTGGAAGAACAGTATGTGAATGTACAGACTGAGCACCCAGAGACATGGGCGGCATTCCTCAGGCGAATAAAGGAGGTCTGGATTTTTGAAGAAGATGGAAAAATTAAAAAATATGATTCCGTCGAGAAATATTTGACAAGATCAGAAGACTTTCATATAGCGTCAATCGAAGAAAGTAAAGAGAATCCGTTTTCTGAATAATCAATTCAGATGATCAAAATGCATTGTGCTGTAACGGCAAGGTGTTGCAAAGATAGTTAAGTACAGCTTGGCGAAGTGTAGCGTTGTTATGTAATGAATGTATGGTATGGTATCGCAATGACTTACAACTGAATAATGGATAAAATAGAAAAATAGGAGGCTTATATTATGGCAAATACAAAAAAAATCGAGGGGTTAAGAACAGCATTTGAGGAAAGTATTAAATCCGACAAATACCCTCAGAGTATGAGAAATATCATCAAGGCGGCAAGTGCGGCGAAAGAAAACGAGGATAAAGTAGATTTTTGCCGCAGTCTGGACACAGGCAAAAAAGAGACAACAGAAGTGACACTTTCCACACCGGATGGTGAACGTATCAATGTCACCGCCACGAAAGAAGAAAACAGAACCGTGATTTATGATCTGGAAATCACAAGTAATCTCAAGCTCTGCTATGCTCAGACTTTTTACGAAGCATGAACAGGCGATAAGTTAATAATTTAAACTAAATAAGGAGGATATTTTTGTCAACGCCTTGTGATGTATAGTGATGTATCGTAGATTGATAAAAATATCCTTTTTTGCGTTGAAAAAATGATAAGACATCATGGACAACGAAAACTTAAAAGTACTTGAACTGGCACTAGAAAATGATATACTTAGCTCAAGCGACATGGAAAAAATTAAAGAATCCATGAAGAAGAAAACGCTTGAAAAACTGAAAAATGAATTAAAACCTTTGCACCCGTACACCATCCGTCAAAATGAGAAAGATCAACGCTGGCGAACTCGTGTACCGGACAAAAGCTGTAAATCAGGTCTGAGGATGATTGTGAAGACCTCAGAACAAGACCTCTACACAGCCCTTGCAGACTACTATGGACTTGAATGGTATGACGATGAAGACAAGGTGACATTGGAAACTTTTTATCCCAAATGGCTGAAATACAAGGCTCTGCATACCAATTCAGAAACGTATGTGAGCCGGATAGATTCAGATTGGAAAGCCTACTATGTAGGCACGAAGATCATCAAAGAGCCACTTCGGAAACTGGACAAGGTGACACTGGATGTCTGGGCACATGAACTCATAAAGACGCATTCCATGACGAAAACGCAGTATTACAACTGTACGGTCATCATCCGACAGGCTTTGGACTATGCGGCAGACTTAAAGCTCATCTTGGAGAATCCGTTTAAGTATGTAAAAATCGACGGAAAGCGTATGTTTCGGAAAGTCAAAAAGAAACCGGACGCAACGCAGGTCTATCTGACCGCAGAGGAACGTGCAATAACAAGGCTGGCATGGAGGGATTACCACACACATAAAGCAATGTATGATCTTGCACCGCTGGCAATTCCATTCCTGTTCCAGACAGGTTTGCGAATAGGTGAACTGTGTGCAGTACGGTATGAGGACATCGAAAGCCCGGATTACATCCATGTCCAGCGTATGTATAACAAAGACACGAAAAAGGTCATTGAGCATACAAAGACGGATTGCGGGGATAGACAGGTAATTCTTACCCAAAAGGCAAAAGAGATCATCAGGACAGCCCGATCAAGGCAGAAAGAAGTCGGAGCGGACAGTACCGGATATATCTTTTCGATGGATGGAAAACCAGTTCCCCAGTATGCAGTTGCATACCGTTTCAGGAAGTACTGCAAGGAATATGGCACGATGGTAAAGAGTTCCCATAAGGTAAGAAAAACCTACATATCTGCCTTGTTAGATGCTCATGTCAATATCAACACGGTGAGGGAACTGGTCGGACACTCGGACGAGAGGACAACCCTAAAGAATTACTGTTTTGACCGGAATACCGAAGCAGAGAAGCGGGAAAAGGTAGAAAAAGCACTCGCCTAAAGGGAGTGTAACACAAGTGTAACAGTAAATAGCCGAAAAAACACACTTTTGAAGACACTTACAAAAAAATACAAAAGCCCGGAAAAGCCTGATTTTATGCGGGTTTCCGGGCAAGAAAAAAACACTATCGAAATGATAGTGTTCTTAAAAATTAATGAGACATCGGGGATTCGAACCCCGGACAACTTGATTAAAAGTCAAGTGCTCTACCAACTGAGCTAATATCCCATATT
>NZ_QRXT01000021.1:0-9847 GCF_003460065.1 Ruminococcus sp. AF17-22AC | reverse complement strand
TTTTTAATCATAATTTTTCTTCCAAAAACTATTGACTATTTATAGTTTGTCACCTCCTTATAAATTGCATTATGCAATTCTTGTGATGTAAGTATATCCTTTCCAAATCTTTTTGTCAAGCGTTACGAAATATTAAAAATAATTTTTATATTGCATATTGCAATTTCAGAAAAACAATGCTATAATTCATACATACCGAAAAAGGAGGCAGTCAGCATGAAAGATAAAGAACTACGCAAGCTGATAGGCAGCAGAATAAAACAGCGCCGTCTGGAATTGAATCTGACACAGCCTTATGTCGCAGAAAAGATGGGTGTTACCGCTTCTACAATCCTGCGTTATGAGAATGGTTCGATTGACAATACGAAAAAAATGGTGCTGGAAGGTCTTTCGGAAGCACTCCATGTATCCGTGGAATGGCTCAAAGGGGAAACAGATGAATATGAAACCGACATTACGGATAAGAGAGAATTACAGATTCGTGATGCGATGGGAGATATTCTGGAACAGTTACCGCTTGCCCTTACCAAAGAAGAAGATGCTTTTTCAAAAGATTTATTACTGCTGATGTTAAAACAATATGGTCTGTTTTTGGATTCCTTCCAGTTCGCCTGCAAAAACTTCAAGGGAAATGCTGGTCAGACGGATATTGCCAAAACAATAGGGTTTGAATCGAATGATGAATATAATGAGATTATGTTCTTAAGGGAAATCACTCCTACCATCAATGCTTTTAATGAGATGGCAGACATTGTAAGGCTCTATTCCAAGAAACAAAAAACAGCAGAACAAAGGCTTGCAAATCTTTTATCAGAAGTCTTATACGAAGATTCCGAATCGGTATAGTAAGACAACCGGAGTTATGATATACTTACACGCACGAAGCATTTCATCAGTTCCGATTGTCTAATATCGAAAGGAGACATACGATTATGGCAAAAGGATCTGTAAGAAAAAAAGGAAAGAAATGGTACTACCGCTTCTATGTAGAGGACGCAAGCGGCAATCTTGTTCAGAAAGAATGCGTTGGAACAGAAAGCAAAAGTGGAACTGAAAAGCTGCTCCGTCAGGCAATGGATGATTATGAGAAAAAGAAATTTGTTGCCAAAGCGGAAAATCTCACAGTCGGACAACTTCTGGATGTGTGGGCAGAGGAGGAATTAAAAACAGGTACGCTCAGCAATGGTACGGTGGAGAATTACCTCGGAACAATCCGAAATATTAAGAAACACCCATTGGCAGAACGGAAACTGAAAAATGTAACCTCTGAACATTTGCAATCCTTCTTCGATTTGCTTTCCTTCGGGGGAGTTCATCCCGATGGAAAAGAGAGAAAGGGGTATAGCAAAGATTACATCCATTCTTTTTCCGCAGTCATGCAGCAGTCCTTCCGTTTTGCAGTATTTCCAAAGCAGTATATTACGTTCAATCCCATGCAGTATATTAAACTGCGGTATCAGACGGACGAAGTTGATTTGTTTTCGGATGAGGACATGGACGGAAATATCCAACCAATTTCACGAGAAGATTATGAAAGACTGCTTGCGTATCTTCAAAAAAAGAACCCAGCCGCAATACTTCCAATCCAGATAGCCTATTATGCCGGACTCCGTATTGGAGAAGCCTGCGGTTTGGCATGGCAGGACGTAAATCTGGAAGAACAATGCCTTACCATAAGACGCAGCATCCGATATGATGGTTCAAAGCGCAAATATATCATCGGACCAACCAAGCGGAAAAAAGTGAGGATTGTTGATTTTGGAGATACGCTGGTAGAGATTTTCCGTAATACCCGGAAAGAGCAGTTAAAAAATCGAATGCAGTACGGAGAACTTTATCACACGAACTACTACAAAGAGGTCAAAGAGAAAAACAGAGTGTACTACGAATATTATTGCTTAGACAGAACAGAGGAAGTCCCGGCAGATTATAAAGAAATTTCTTTCGTCTGTTTAAGACCGGATGGTTGTCTGGAACTTCCAACTACTTTGGGAACTGTTTGCAGAAAGGTGGCAAAAACATTAGAGGGATTTGAAGGCTTTCATTTCCACCAGTTACGTCACACCTATACAAGCAACCTTTTAGCAAATGGAGCAGCCCCAAAAGATGTGCAGGAATTGTTAGGACACTCAGATGTCAGTACCACAATGAATGTCTATGCTCACTCCACAAGAGATGCTAAACGAAAATCGGTTAGGCTTCTTGATAAAGTGGTAGGCAATGATTAAAGAAATTCCCTTATTTCCCTTGTAATTATCTCATAAGGGCAAAAATAAGGGAAACTACATATCATTTCACTAATGGACAGGCGGGAAAGCCTATAAAATGGGGAAAGTTAGAGGAATAATTATATAAATTTCAGTTTTGGGAATAATTATGGGTCACATGAACCTTATAATTAAGGGAAAACATAAGAAAACACTGATATTTGTATGCATTATTTGACATGGACGAACATAAACTAAAACGGGTATGTTCTCTTTGACAAATCTGTTTGGAAAGGCTATGATGTACCTAGTGATCGCACTATGGAAACTTGAGAAGCCCATAGTCCGGAAGGCTCCTTCGGGGGCCTTTCGTTATTTATACAAACAATTAGTAAAATTGATGAGAGGTGGTGAAAAACTTGGAGAAAAAGCAATTTCTAACATATGATGAACAGATTACTTTTCTGGAAGAAAAGAAAGGTCTGAGCGTCAACTTAAGGGCATATTAGTGAATATCCTCCAATGCAAACTACAAAATAAATCGGTTTATGACAGAAAACAGTTGCTGTTTTGTTGGAAACCAGAAGATTTATAAAAATGACCGCATTTAAATAAGCCTATTGATGAATGCTGGTTCTATTTTAAAAAGAAACTTTTTTATTTCGGAAATGCGAACGTCCCTTGGATTTCAATTTCTTCCTTGGAAATGACCTTCCGGGCAGGAGCTGTGATCTGCAACGTACAGCATCTATATATAACTGTTCAATAATTGAAAGCTCAAACAGTCCGCAGAGTATTTTAGGAACAATACTTTTAATCCGTTCAATGATAAATGCACGATTGGCCTGATAACGGAACTTATTTGTGCTTTTGGCAGAAATCTGTATTTCCTCATCTGCTTCATTTTTTATAAGAGAAGCCAGATTCGATAGAAGCATATTTATATAAAATTCCTGCTGTATTGATACTGCAGTAGCACCGGAAAACTCTTCCATGGCAAAACGGCTTTTTAGTTCTTTGTACTTAAGTTCTACAGGCCATCTGTAGAACTTAAGTACAAAGAACATATCTTCTGAATAATAACCTCTGTCAAAAATAATAATACTGTTGTTATATAGTCCCATATCTTTAAGAACTTTAAGATCTATATTCACCATGAGCTGTTTCTTGCGGAGAAGAAGAATCCGGGTGTCAGTGTAAATGTATATAAGGAATATGTTTTTTATCGGATTAAGGAAATGAACTTTCCTGTCATTGTGAAGGATACATTAGGTGCAGGGTCAATCGGAGTGGAAGTCATGAACGCCTATGAGGAAGTAGAGAGCTTTCTTAATTCCAATCGGAACAATTCAGATATAATGGTGGAAGAACTGATCCAGGGAGAACAGTGCGGAACGGAAATTCATGGTGTAGAGGGACGTTACAGTGTCCTTCCGCCGATCGCCTTTTCTGTAACAAAAGAGGGCATTACAGATCCGTTAAGCTCTGTAAAATTTGGTCCGGAATGACAACAACAACGGCTGCCATGGAGGGAAGAAATCCACTATCTGTTTTTGTGGACAGCATACTCGGAACTGACAAAAATTACAGTATGAAACGGAACCTGAAATATGTATTGAACTTTAAGATGAAAGCAAGGTCGCAGGAGGAGCTGATCCGATTATATGGGAATCCGCATGTGGATTATATTATGCAGCTGGAAACCTCAGTGGCAGGTATGGAGAAAATCAACTATTGCGAGGTTGTTATCAGCACCGATCAGGAAAAAGAAGATATTCTTAATATCCTGAATGAACTGGAAGAGGAATTCCCGGGGCTTGTTTCCGATGATGTGAAAGCAAACGCCGGAGAGCTTGTTGCAAAATGTCAATGAGAATTCTGCGGTCGAT
The DNA here is from genome assembly GCF_003460065.1 of Ruminococcus sp. AF17-22AC. Lineage (NCBI taxonomy): Bacteria > Bacillati > Bacillota > Clostridia > Eubacteriales > Oscillospiraceae > Ruminococcus > Ruminococcus sp. AF17-22AC. The sequence continues at coordinate 5,751 of NZ_QRXT01000021.1, read as the reverse complement.
AAGACCGCCGTTTTCTGCTGTTTGCAGAAATTAAAACCATTTTGCAGCGTATTGCTGTAATTGTTCCTGGACATCCCGGTAGCTGTATTTGCTGACCGGGATTATTTCATGATTATTCAGTGTGATTTCAAAGCGTCTGATTGAACGGACAGCATACAGAGAAACAATGTAGCATCTGTGACATTGCACGAAGATATCTTTCGGCAGAGTTTCACGGACTGCAGAAAGGGATTTATATATCTTCGTGACAGTACCGTCCTGAAGGTGAATCTGCAGTTCTTTATTGATTATTTCAATATAGGTAATATCCCTGATATGAAAGGATACAGTTCTGGACGGAGTGTCGATTATAATGGATTTAGGGATCAGATGTCGGATCGCACGGGTTAGTGCTTCTGCAAGTTTTTGACGGCTGATCGGCTTGAGGATATAACCTACAGGTTCAGCAGAATATGCATCGAATACAAATTTCTCACTGCTGGAAATGAAGATAACGGGAATTTGGTTTTCAGTGTCACGGAGACATTCTGCAAAGCTGATCCCATTGTTTTCACCCAGCATAATATCAAGAATCAGAATGTCACAGCTTTTGGGAGTATTCTGCAATGTATTTTTTAATTCTGAAATAGAAGTATATTTTCGAATCTCACAGGATTCTCCCATGGATGCTAAAATATCGATGATCATTTCTGATATCTGTGTTAAAAAAATCGGTTCATCATCACAGATGACAATATGGTACATAGTGAAAGCCTCCTATTATTCGTTATTTTCGTCAAGACAAAGCGTTGTTGTTACAGCAAAAAAACCACCACGTACCTGTACGCTCAGTATACCATTGTATTTTTCGGCGATTCCATTGATGATCTTAAGACCGTAACCGTGTCTGTCACTGTTCTTTTTACTGGATTTATATTTTCCATTTGTGATTCTCAAGTTATCCTCATTGTAGGAGTTTTCACATTTAATAAACAGAAAATTTCCCTTTGAATGGAGATTCAGCCGGATGATCCGCTGTCCTTCAGAAACCTTCTGACACCCTTCTACTGCATTTTCCAAAATATTTGTCAACATCCGGCACAAATCAATATCTTCCATGTTGAGTCTTCTGCCAATGATAATACTGTACTCCACTATGGCTTTATAACGGCTGGCACGTTCTGCAAATTCTGAAAGGATGGAATTGACCAGAGCATTGGCTGTGTAGGTGACAAAAGGAAGCTGTTCGGCTTCTTCAGTAAATTTCTGTATATACTGTCTGGCACCTGCATAGTCCTCCTGCTTAAGATAGGAGGACAGGGCATTCATATGATGCCGGATCTCATGGTGTATTTCCAGAATATGTTCATTGTTTTCAGCCTGATTCCGGTAGTTTTCCAGTATGCGCTCGGAAATCCTCTGTTCTTCCTGTTTACTGCGGATGTATTCCATGACACTGAAGAATACGGCATATACTATGAAAGCAAATACTGCAAACAATACAAACATAGCATGGACAATTATATTGGTGGAAAGATTTATTATGCTTGAGAATTGTGCAATACTGGCAATTAGAATAAACAAAGCAGGGAGGGAGCAGAGAATCTTCCAGATACGTGATTCCAGATCAGCGTTGATCATAGTACGGATTCGCTCCATCAGCATGAGAAATGGTTTCGCAAGAAGCAGATTTATGATAAGTGTGAGAATCAGTGCAAGGGGCGGATACATAAAATGATCGGACGGGAACCGGAAAGTACGGTGCAAAAAAGTAACAGTACTTGTGACAAAGAATCCGTAGCTCATTACAACAAAAAATACAAACAGTTTTTCTACTGTTTTTGCCTGGATGATAAAGCAGTACAACATTCCGAACAGTAACAAGGCAATATAAAAAATAGCATTCGAGATCAGCTCTTTGTAATCACCGCCGATGTTGAACTGTGCGATAAGAGAAAACGGAATGACCATTACAATAAAAATGGACAGTGCCATGAGCATTGTCTTTTTTGTGCTTAGGCGGAAACGATCCCGGAATGGATACAAACAGAAAAATGCATAAGGAAAAATCTGAAAAGAAAATCCGCAGAAATAACGCAATGCTATCATAAAAATCTCCTGTCAAAAAGATAGATAATGGTCAGGTTACCTATTAAAAATAAGTATACCATTGGCAGAAGGCAAAATCAAATCATATGAAGGCCTTTTTACGCCATATTTTGACTATTCACGCAAAAATATGGACAAGGGAATTAAATTCAAATAATATAAAAATATAAATAATATAGCCACAAAAACATTCAAAAGAAAGGAGACTAAAAAATGAAGAAAAGAATGATTATTGTGACAGTACTGATTATGGGAACTCTGGCATCAGGATGTGTGAGCGTTCAGGCATCAGATATTTTACCTGAACTGACAAAAGACAATGCACTGGAACAGATGATGAAAGCAGGAGAAACAGACAGTCTTGTAAGCAATCATAAAAGCTATGAAGCTACCTGTGAATATATACTGCAGAATACAAAGGTATATGACTATGAAGATTCTGAAGTGATGTATGTAGATATGTATGGTACTACCCAGATGCTCTATAAAGATGGCGAATTAAAATACGGAAAAGAAGGAGATGAGTATCTCTCCTGTCTGTATATTGATGAAGCAGATGGAAATGCAGATGATCTTATAAGCTTTTACACAGATGAAACCATAGAGGAAGAAGTGACGGATATGAAGGAAGATGGTGATACGATCATTATACAGACAAAGGTACCTGAAGAACTTACGCAGAGTGCATTGAATTCTCAGGGAGATGGAGAATTCTACACAGAGGGAGACTGGATTTCTATGGAATATGTGGTTGCTTCGGATGATTACAGACCACTGAAACATACTCAGATTCTGAACCATAAGGACGGCACTTCAGAAGAAGCTTCGAAGATGGAATTCTCCTACGGCGTGGATAGACCTGAGGATGTAGCAGATCTTTGTGAAAAGTACGAAGAAGCAGAAAAAGCAGAAGGTGATGTACGTAATGTGACAGTTACTGCAGCTCCTGGTACAGAGCAGGAAAAGGATTATGCAATCACGGTTCCATCAGATAATTATGTATGGATCATGCTTCATGACGATAATTCTTATTACATTATGTATACAGATAAGGAGTGTAAAGAACTGTACGAGCCAGAGGAAGATGTGAAAGAAGATACACATCTCTATGCAGAGATTGAGTCTTATGAAGAGGCGGAGGATGAAGTATGAGGAGTTTGAGCGTATTTATCAGGAATATTATCTGAAAATTTTGACATTTATACATAAAAGAGTTCCTGATCTGTATGAAGCGGAAGAACTGACTGGAGATGTATTTCTGCCTTTTTACAGAAATATGGACAGTTATGATGAAGAAAAAGGTAGTATAGCTACCTGGTTGTATGCAATCACAGCAAACCGCCTGAAAAACTATTATAGGGATAAAAAGACTCATTATTCTCTGGAAATCCTGAAGCAGCAGACGGAAGATTTTATTATCAGAAAAGTTCCACAGAGCTTGGCAGGCAGATGAATTTATCACCGGGAAATGTAAGGATGATACAGAAACGTGCTCTGGAGAAGTTGCGAATGATTATGGAAAAACAGGGGGAATAGGCGTTCAGGCTACAGAGACTCTGCCTGAACTGACTGGGGATAATGCATTGTAATAGATTATGAAAGCCGGATGACATATTTCAGATATGAGATATTTGCATAGGGCAGTTTGATGAGGAGGGAAATAAGTGGGCTGCATTTGTATTAGATCTGTCTTTTATAGGATGGAGCCTTCTGGGAATTATAACATTCGGGTTGGTTAATATATTCTTTGCCGGACCATATCAGTATTTAACACAGGGTAAATATGTGCACATTTACAATTTTGAACGTTGTCATTCTGCACTCAATAATCAGACACCGGCATCCTGCTATTATCCGATTCTGTTACTGGATAATCCTGCGGCCTAAGGGGGGATTTTCTCCCATACTCAGTTACATATATCAGTTCATTATAAAAAGCTTAGATTTTTGTTTTGACAACTGAACCACTATACACTCCGTACCCAGTAACGGGAAAGATACATAAATAGTCAAAAAGTACGTATACTATCTTCCATGTAGAAAGTAAATTTTTATACAGGAGGACAGACATGGACAACAGCACAAAGAAACTGTTAGAAGAATGCAGTGTCGGATGCAAGATGGGAATTGAGAGCATGGAACAGGTACAGCATCATGTGACAGATGCCAAAATCGCAGCAACGATTGAAAAATCCTGTTCAAAACACAAGGAACTGGAAGAGGAAATTTCCAAAATACTTCTTCGCGCAGGCCAGCCGGAGAAAGAACCGGGTGTTATGGTATCCACATTTTCGTGGATGACGACAGGTGTAAAAATGATGACCGGAGAAGATGAGAATAAACAGGCGGTTAAGATCATCATGAATGGCTGCAACATGGGAACCCAGTCTATCACAGAAGCCATGCACCAATGCAAAGATGCGTCGTCCGAAAGTATTTCCATTGCAAAGAAGCTTATTGGAATGGAAGAGAATCTGCGGGATGATATGCAGAAATATTTGTAAGCTGAGAACCTGCATTTTCCTTCCGTAGTGTGTAAAAGGAAGGTATGCCCGACAACCAGCAAGAAGAAATTTGCAAAGAAATGTAAAGAGGTTCACAGGCTGATAGGCAGCATGCGGACTTTGAGAGTAAAAGAAATCATTTCCAAGCTTAATGAGATACTGACTGGTTATTTCCATTACTATGGCATCACTGACAATTCAGAGAGAATCACAGCATTTCGTTATAATGTTATGAAAAGCCTTTTCTACTGGCTGAACAGAAGAAGCCAGAAGAAAAGCTACAACTGGGTAGAGTTTCTGAATATGATTGATAACAGTTACCCGTTAGTAAGAGCAAGAATATATGTCAGTATATACGATTGATAAATGTGAACGATTCGTTTCGTAAAGAGCCGGATGCGGGAAAGTCGCAAGTCCGGATTCTGCGAGGGGCGTACGACCGCAAGGGGTGCGTCTACTCGACCCATGAAATACCTATGTATTTCCAGCTTTAAGATGATCATCGATCTGATAAAGTCCGGGTATAGAATCTCATTTGTATATGAAGTACTTGCCAAAAGCGACCCGGAGCTTGGAATCTTTACACTGAAGGGTGAGTCCATAGTCAGAGAATTTAATGTTAGTTATCTGAAGCATGCGGATGTGAGGGAGAAGATGGAATGGTTTTTATGACCGCGTCTTTCGCACTCTGCTGAACTGTCTTAAATGCATTATTTACGAGGATTGCTATGGATTTTGGAATGCTGATAGAAGTGAAGATCCTAAAATAATAGTTGCGCCTTTAAGAAGTTGCTTTGCCATGAAGTAGCTCTCGCAATTCGCATAGAATACATATAATATAAGTAAGTGTGCAATGAAAAGGAATCATTTATGGCAGACCAGAAAATAGATAACCTTTTAAATCTTGCAATGGATGCAACCCCACAGGAGCGTAGAAAGTCGGGAAATCTTAATGTAGGATATGATCCTGCAACCAGGCTATGGGATGTGATCGTGAAGTACAGTGGTCCGGAGAGCGGACTTGGCGGTGAGGGAATTCAGGTGGTGCCACTGCTGGGAGGTTATGCAGTAGTGACTTTACCGGAGTCGGAAATCAAGGCGTATTCTGCCCGGGAGCAGATTGAATTTATTGAAAAACCTAAACGACTGTATTTTGAAA
>NZ_QRXT01000020.1:9578-9923 GCF_003460065.1 Ruminococcus sp. AF17-22AC | reverse complement strand
TTGCAATGAAAAGATCATTTACCGTAAACAAGCAGTAGATGGTCTTTTTTATATCTTTTGTGAACGAGTAGAGATTTATAGCCGGAAATCTATGTTTTATCATAATCTGTGAAATAAGATGGGTTAATTCTTCGATTTACATATTTTTTAAGGTGTTCCGGCATGGTATTATGGTACTTATAAAGAACCAATTATATCTGTTGGAGAGAGTGGTGAAAAGTTATGAAGTTATTGTTTAAACAAAGGTTGTTTTCATGGTTTGACAGCTATGATATCTATGATGAAGCAGGCAACACTGTTTATGTAGTAAAAGGTCAGCTGTCCTGGGGACATAAACTTGTAATT
>NZ_QRXT01000020.1:0-9568 GCF_003460065.1 Ruminococcus sp. AF17-22AC | reverse complement strand
AGTAGAGATTTATAGCCGGAAATCTATGTTTTATCATAATCTGTGAAATAAGATGGGTTAATTCTTCGATTTACATATTTTTTAAGGTGTTCCGGCATGGTATTATGGTACTTATAAAGAACCAATTATATCTGTTGGAGAGAGTGGTGAAAAGTTATGAAGTTATTGTTTAAACAAAGGTTGTTTTCATGGTTTGACAGCTATGATATCTATGATGAAGCAGGCAACACTGTTTATGTAGTAAAAGGTCAGCTGTCCTGGGGACATAAACTTGTAATTTATGATGCCTATGGAAACGAAGTAGGAATGGTTGTTCAGAAAGTACTTACTTTTCTTCCTAAATTTGAGATTTATAAAAATGGCAGTTATATTGGATGCCTGAGCAAAGAATTCTCATTTCTGACGCCACATTATAATATTGATTACAATGGATGGCATATTGATGGAACCATTATGGAATGGGACTATAGCATTCTTAATCAAAGCGGTTATTCAATTGCACGGGTTAGTAAAGAACTGTTTCATATGACTGATACATATGTTATTGATGTGCAGGATCCAGGAAATGCATTGGATGCGTTGATGTTCGTACTTGCGATTGATGCAGAAAAATGTTCCAGGAATTAGATAGTTGATCTTGTTGTCGAAGATATTCGGAGATGGGGAGGTAGCATGGGATTATTCAAAAAGAAAATCGTGAAAAAAACATATGACAGAGAACATATGAAACCAGTTAGTCGTGCAAGCATTTGTACTGGAGAAGAAGTAGCAGGGTTCAAAGACATACGGACCGGAAAAATCGAAGAAATCATGCTGATCAGATCTCCAGAGGACTTAGAAAAATTCAAAGAGATATATGAGATAACAGAGAAAATTGCAAAAGAATATTAGACATTGGATAAGGGGGATGTGTTGTCATGAGAACTATAGGTAATATCCTTTGGTTTATATTTGGAGGATTACTGGGCGGCCTGGCTTGGGTTTTTGCAGGATGCATATGGTGTATTACAATTATTGGAATTCCGGTAGGCTTGCAGTGTTTTAAATTTGCGACCCTGGCATTCTGGCCGTTTGGAAAAGAAATCGTGTATGGAAATGGCATGTTTTCGTTTCTGGTAAATCTTATATGGATTATATTTTTTGGCTGGGAAATGGCACTTGGAAACCTGATAGTGGGTTGCATTTGGTGCATTACGATAGTTGGAATTCCATTTGGAAAGCAGTTTTTCAAGATAGCAAGACTCTCTTTTATGCCATTTGGGGCGAGTGTAATAGGATAGAATATGTGAGGTCTTATTGACACAGAAGCAAGAAAACCGAATATATATAACCTGGATATGATTTTGTCTGTTGGATATCGTGTTAATTCTAAAAGAGGTATAGCTTTTAGAAAATGGGCAAATAATGTTCTTAAGCAATATATTATAAAAGGTTATGCTATTAATGAAAGGCGTCTTCTAGCATTAGAAAAGACAGTTGATATACAGAGCAGAATGCTTGCTGATGCGCTTGATATAGAGGAATCGGATGTGCTTAGAGCTGTAAATGAATATACAGAAGCATTGCTTTTGCTTGATCAATATGATCACCAGACATTATGTAAATCAGATGGGAGCAGTTCAATATATCGTATTACCTATGAAGAAGGTGTTCAGATGGTCGGAAATCCATGCCGGGTCATTCGAAAAATAACTGAGAAAGATCATATGCCAGATGGAATTGAAAAGAATTGAAAAATTTGCAGAGATGACAAGAGGTTCATTTTAGTAAAGAAAATAAAATAATCACAATTAATAACGCCGATGCAGGATTTTTATAATCCTATACCGGCGTTTGTTGTTTACGTGAGAATGTGTTTTACGCTTATTTTCCAAATGTATTGCTGGATTTAGCAGCAGCTTTAGCTGCCATGGTGTTAGTGGACTCGAACAAGGAAGTTGTCGGTGCAACCGGACACATCAGTACCCGTCCTGTTCCGCGGTAAACATTTACCAGACCCTCTCCGCTAACTGCAGATCCGACAAGTGTTTTGGTTGATCGTTCTACGGTAAATTCAAGGTTTGATGACCAGCATACGGCAAGATTTCCATCAATTTTCAGTTCATCATTTTCCAATATAACTTCAATCAATTCATCTTCGGGAACATTAGACTCCAGTGCAGCTACACCATTTCCCTGCAAACTCAGATTAAACAGGCCTTCGCTACCTAATACTGCTGATGAAAGGTTCTTTCTGGCTACAACTTTACTTTTTACATTTGCATCACAAGCCAGGAACATGCCATCTTCAATTGTCATTCCGGCCGAACCCCATTTTCCAATGTCTGCAAGAATAATGTATTTATATGTTGGTTCCAGTACCAGACAGCCTTCGCCAACATATTCTGGCTTAACTGCAGTTTCTTTTGTAACCGCACCCTTGAGTGCCTTTCCAAGGAAATCTCCGATGCCTTTTACACCAGATGTGGCTTGTACATTACCACCCATCCACTGCATGGAACCAGCCTGGATAACAGCTGAATGGTCTTTATCAATATCAATAACAACCTGTCTTCTTCTGACATTCATTTTACTCATGAAATACTCATTCATTGCATTCATAGGTGAAACGCTGGCATCCTGCACATATTCAAGCACATGGAAGTTTCCGATGCTTTTTGCATATTTTCTGTTTTCATTTTGTAAATTTTCAATTCGCATATTACTACTGACTCCTTTACCTTTAATAATAATTCATAGTGTTACTCGGATATGTTTATTATAAATGAGTCAGCATAGATAGAAAACAATTCGTGCAGAGAAATATAAAGACAGAATTCTCAAAATTCGAGAAATATAAAGTTGCAATTCCTCATGGTGGATGTGTATTATGAAAAATAAATTTGTTATAGTGACAATATCAACAAAAAAGCAGAATATAAATGGGGTGATCAGATGGAAGCAGCACAGAGAATTCGATTAATCCGGATTATAGAAAAGATGGAGAAAAATCCGGCATTCGGTAATAAGCTTGGTATAAAGAACACATCTGAATATTTATCAGAAAAAGAACAGAAAAAATGAAAGACGCATATCAAAATGAGTTTCAGAAGGAGAAAAAAATGTTATCGTTATTATTTACAATTTGTATGATTTGGTTTGTTGGAAAATTTTTTATATTTGGATTAAAAGCATCCTGGGGAATTATGAAATTACTTTGTACAGTTATTTTCTTCCCGGTGATATTGATTGGTATGGTTATAGGTGGACTGATGTACATTGCTTTTCCATTGTTGATTGTCGGTGGCATTATAGCATTGGTGACGTCACATTCATAATGGATCAGGAGGAGCAAACAGAAAGTATCGTCAATCAATTACAGCGTATGTAAAGGAAAAGGCAATGAGTCAGAAATGGTTCATTGCCTTTTGGCGCGTTATGGATTATTTTAATTTTTCTTTTTCGGCATTTAAGAGATCGAGATTAAGCCCCTGTTCTCCGGCGGTCTTATCTACCCAAAGATTCAAAGAGTCTATGGCTAAAGAAATTTCATCAAGTTTTTTACTAATATAAGCAAAATCTTTCATTTCATCATCGCTGGCAAGTCTTGCCAGCTGATTTACATTTACACCAATCTTATGCATTTCAAAAAACTGTTTCTCAAGGTACGTCGTATCAGTATTTATGATGATTCCGTCGATTGCCATCTTACGAAGATAGGCTCCCATGTTTGCGGTTTTTGATAAAATCATTTTCTTACGGATCATCTTTTTCTCTTCAGAAGTTACAAAAAACTGGATAGGTATATCTCTTGTTCTGTTAGCCATATAAGTCTTCTTCCTGAAAGATATAGCTTTCAATCTCGATTGCGCTTCGCTTCATCTCGGTCACGGCTGTCGCCGTATGAAGCCAACCTGATTTGTACAATTGTAAGCAAGCTTTCAATGTACATTCAGATTGTCTTCGCAAAGCTTGTAGCTTGCGTGAAGATTGGGTAGGGTCCCGGTCTTGTGGCGAATGCCCGGAAGTGGAATGTCATGACACTTCCTGTCCTTGCTATTCTCTATCTCTCAGCTATTAAATACAAAAATGATCCGGGAAGTTTAGCAATTAAAGCATTTAAAATAGCAATTAAGGGCAAAAATTAGCGTTTGAAAATTCAATTAAGGGCCTTTAATTAGCTATAGGACCGGTTGGATGTCGGGATTTTTGCACAGCCATTTATTGTAAGATGATAACATCAAAAAAGAAGAAAAAATCCAAGGAGGACTGGCAAATGAAAGGTTATGACACAAGCAACGGATATATGGGGTATGTAGAAGGCAAATACATTTTATTTGCCAGTGAGCAGGAATATTTCGAGTTTATGGAAGATTAAGAGGAGGACGGGCAATGAGTAAAATTTATTTCACACTGACAGGAACAAATCATTATTTTGGAAAAGAATTTCTGAAAAAAGGAACGAAGATCCGCTTAGAAAAAGAACCAGACAATGAATATGACAAGGAAGCAATTAAAGTAACTTACGAAGGTCTGGGAAAAATTGGATATGTAGCAAACAGTTCCTATACAGTGCTCGGAGATTCCATGAGTGCCGGAAGAATCTATGACAAAATCGGAAAGAAGGCAAAAGCAAAAGTGGCGCTTGTCACAGATCACGGAACAATCTGTAGCATCAGTAAGAAGAGCCTTCTGGATAATCAAAAGAAGGTTAAGAAAGCTGAAACAGAAGTTGAAGAATAAATAAATCTGAGGGAGGAAAAATCATGTTTGGATTTGATAAGATGTTTGATTTTAACAGAGACGGGAAATTGGATAGCTTGGAACGTGCTGTACAGTTTCAGTTCATGGACGAAATGATGAAGGATGATGAAAAAAGTATCTTTGATGACGATGATGAGATAGATACTTTTGCCGATGCTGGACTTGATTATGATGAGTTGGAATTTATGGATCCGGATGAAAGAAGAGAAGTGTTGGAAGATGCAGGATTGGATCCGGATGAGTTTGATTTTTGAAACTGAATGATACAGCTTGGAATAGCTGAGGCTGATTATGGTCTCGGCTATTTGATTTGACTGAATGAAAGGATCTAAAGAAACAAGGAAAGCAAGAAAATACGGAAAGTTATTTATGACAATTTATTACATGTAAGGTATAATAATGAATAAGATATTTATTTTAATAAGATATTTAAGTCTATTGACAAAATCAAAGGGATGAAAACGCTGATCAAAGAAAGCTATGTCGTTTTGAAGAATCGGTTAGGACGGGTTCCGCTTCTGTATGATTTCTATGAAAATCAGGAAATTGATCCACTGGTAATTATTAGAGAATATAAAACATATTATGCCTTTATGAAAGATATTATTGAGTATCGTACGATGGAATATTATCGGAGAAGGTATGTAGAAAACTGATTCTTAATATTATCTCCAGAGAAATTGAGTTATGATGTACACAGTAAAACGAATCGATGAAGACCTGAATTTTGGTTGTGAAGAACGACCGGATGATGCACCAGTCATGGCAATAGTGACTCTTGTGGATTCTTCAGGAAAAGAAGTGACAGTAAAAGCGGAGGACGCCAGGCTCTATGAGCGTAATATCAATGAGGGAGACAAAGTTTGTCTCGATGTAAATAATAAATTGGAAAAAGTAGAATGAAAGCTACAGGGAGAAAGTAAATGGTAAAGCAAATTGTAAGAGACATTTTCTTTTTAGGTCAGCCATCCGAACCAGCCACGAAAGCTGATATCCAGGTTGGAAAGGATCTGCAGGATACGTTGCAGGCAAACCGGGAACGGTGTGTTGGTATGGCTGCAAACATGATTGGTGTAAAGAAGAATATCATCATTGTGAATATGGGATTCATAGATGTAGTGATGTTCAATCCGGTGATTGTTTCAAAGCATGACATGTATGAGACAGAAGAAGGTTGTCTGTCCCTTGACGGTGTTCGTAAGACGACCAGATACCAGGAAATAGAAGTAGAATATTGTGACTTTAACTGGAAAAAACAGCGCCAGAAATTGTCAGGATGGACAGCACAGATTTGCCAGCATGAAATTGATCATTTGTCTGGAAAGATTATTTAACCGCATGCGGATTGCGAATATTCGCTTGACTCAAAGCGGATTGTGAGGTGACGGATATGCTGAAAAATGTACTGATCGTGGTAGATGATATAGAAAAATCTATAGAGTTTTATAAGGACTTATTTGGACTGCAAGTGATTCTTAAGAATGAAGGTAATGTGATCTTATCGGAGGGACTTGTTTTGCAGGATGCCGACGTATGGGGGAAAACACTGAATGAAACTTCTACGCCATTCAATAACATGATGGAACTGTATTTCGAGGAATTTGATATAGATGGATTGCTTGCAAAATATGAATCAGGTAAGTATTTCGTCCGATATGCCACTGAACTGACAGAACTTGCAGGTGGGCAGAAGCTTGTAAGGCTGTATGATCCGAGTGGTAATCTTATTGAGGTTCGTACGCCATTTATGTCTAATTAAAGGAGAGAATATGCAAATTTTTGTTGATGCAGATGCCTGTCCGGTAGTTGGTATTGTTGAAAAAGTTGCAAAAGAGCACAGTGTTCCGGTAACGTTATTGTGTGATACAAATCATGTGATATCTTCTGATTACAGTGAAGTGCTTGTAGTTGGAGCCGGCGCAGATGCAGTGGATTATAAACTGATCAGTATTTGTCATAAAGGCGATATTGTTGTATCACAGGACTACGGTGTGGCGGCAATGGCACTTGGAAAAAATGCATATGCGATTCATCAATCCGGGAAATGGTATACGAATGAGAATATTGATCAGATGCTTATGGAACGGCATCTGAATAAGAAGGCACGAAGGGCATCCGGAAAGAATCATTTAAAAGGACCAAGAAAACGAACATCGGAGGATGATGAGCATTTCAGAGAATCCTTCGAGAGAATGATACATATGGCAATGGATAAGGAGAACTAGTTCGAAATGGAAGAATGTAGAGTTCATATTGGCGATGTAGTCCAGCATTTTAAACGGGAAAATGTAAATCTGGAAATAGCGGAGTACTTGTACCGGATATTGGCTTTTGCGCAGCATACAGAAAATGGTAAGAAGCTGGTGATTTATCAGGCATTGTATCCGCCTTATAAAACATGTGCCAGACTATGCGATATCTGCATTAGCTTCTTATAAAATTCATTTCTATCGTTGTAAATTTTTTCTAATTCTTTTTACGTAAACAGTGCATAGGCTTTATCGGGTATATCTGTCAAGCCATCGTAGCTAAATGGTATGCGCTGCCCACCTCTGAAAATTGCATTTTTCCAGTATTTTTTTCTAAAATATTTAATTATTCCCATGTACTACCACCTCTTTCCCATAGTTGTTATTGACGTTCTGGCAAGACTGCAGATTTTATATGAGACTTTCAATCCGGATATCATGACAGACTTCCAGTTTGATTATGGTTCCATGATCCGTACTGGACTCAATGTTCGATATAACAAAAAGACTTGTCCGGAAGAAACTCTCTATCAGCTCGGAACTTTGGATAAACATGCCTCGGCAGAAATACTTGTGGAAATTTTCGAAGAGTTGAAAAAAGAGTTTGAAGAGCGGTTTGGTTCACATGTGCATATCATCGACTGGGCGTTGCACATGGATGAAGCTACTTCACATAGTGCTGGTATGAAGATCTATAGTGATGCGTCAGTAAGTGATTTCTTTAAGGGCATCCGTTCCAGACTTGAACGGAAATGTCAGAAGCGAGTTCGTATCTACCAGTGTAATCTGTGATGTACATAAGTTGCTGAAGAGTTGTTTTAATCAGGCTGTGAAGTGGGATATGATGGAGAAGAATCCGGCATTTAAAGCAACGGTACCAAAGCATAAATCAAAGAAAGCTTCCAAAATTCTTTGCTGATCTGGAAACCTGGCAGGGGAAGCAAAGGCGGCGGGGGTACAGCTGTGCCTGGCACAGATCGAATATCCGCAAAAATAGAAGTAAAATATGTGTAGATTTTTAAAAAAATTATTGACGTGAGGAAAACCACATGGTATGTTTTTTAAAAAAAAAAGAGATTATTTTAAAGGCAAACCTGTTGAAAGGCAGGGTCGCAAAGCCAGAAGGGACTAAAGTCAGAAAGCTTGGCCATGTCAGCCGGTTGCCACTGTTTCCATATCATCATAATATATGGAAAAGATGTGTGAACAGAAGAGATTCCGATACCTTTTATACTATATAGATGTGTGATTTTAAAAAAATATAGTAGGGACACTGGCAGATTTTGGCAAGTGTCCTTTTTGTATGCAAAAATGGGTAACAAAACTAGCAGGGACAGGTTTTCTGTATACAGATAAAAGCAGGATGAAGAAGGCATAAGACGGAGAGAGGACTTTTATAAAATGAAAAATTATGAAGACAAAATATATTCCTTAGGTGAGACTGTAACGGGACAGACACAGGCCATGTCACAGGCCGTACAGAAAACACTGGAAAATAATGGCGGGGTAGGTATAATGACAGGATCTTATGACCAAAACCTGTCTATTTTGTCTGTGGATAATCTGCTGTTGCATAGTACAGGATATACATTCGATACTTTCATGGAACAGACAAAAGGCTCATTGAGAAACTTCTTTTATGACGAGGAAGATATACTGGAGCGGGACCGTTTTTTGCAGCTTCACGGAACAGGGGAAGCACAGATCCTTGCAGCAGACGGTACAGTGAATAATGTACGGCTTTGTAAAGAGGATGCGACAGATGAGGCGGGCAGACAGATCTGGGTTATGTCCGTACAGGTCAACTGGGATCATGTAAATTTGGCACTGCTCAATGAGGCTATCTGTTCCGGCTTCTGGTATTTTGACTGTGACGAAAACAGTGAGATTGTGAATGCAAACTGGAGTCATGAATTCCGAAAAATGCTTGGCTATCATGACACTCTGGACTTTCCGAATAAACTGGAATCCTGGTCAGATCTTCTGCATCCACAGGATAAAGAAAGAGTAATGGTGCAGCTTCAGGCGGCAATTAAGGATAAGACGAACCAGATAAAATACCAGGTAGAGTATCGTATGAGAATGAAGGATAATCAATACCAGTGGTTTCGGGCATCGGCAGAAGTAATACGCCGTCTGGATGGTTCTGCCAGCAGGATTGCCGGGATTTTTATTAACATTGATGCGGAGAAAAAAGAAACCATGCAGGCACAAAAATCTGCTGCTTTCCACCGGGCTTTTACGAAAGCAGATTTGTGCGAGTATTATGTGAATCTGGAAGCGAATACTTTTGATACCTTTAAGGTTGAACCGTCCCTGATGACCGTCTTTGAACAGAGTCATACGTGGGATGAATTGATCCGGCATTTTGTGGATTCCTATGTTGTGGAGACAGATAAGAAGGCGGTATCCTCTTTTTACGACCGTGGTTATATTGCAGAAAGGCTGAAGGGTCTGGAAACCGAATTGGCTTTGGAGTGCCGTATCACTCTGAATGGAGAAGAACGATGGGTCCGCAATGTGGTCATACGTGGCGAAATAGAGGATTCAGAATATGCCATGATCTTTCTGCGTGA